>NZ_CP014302.1 GCF_001562255.1 Bosea sp. PAMC 26642
TAGAGCTCGTCGGAAATCGAGAGCCGGGCGGCGTAGATGATGATGAAGCTGAAGGGCAGATGCAGCCAGATCGAGAGCAGGCTGACCATGGCGAGGCCGTGATTGGGGTTCACCGCCCATTCGATCGGCGGCAGCCCGAAAAGCCGAGCATCTGGCTCATCATCCCGACTTCGGGCTCGAACAGATAGCGCCACATCACCACCGCCGAGACTTCGCTGACCGCATAGGGGGCGAGCACGATGGCGAGCAGGATCGGCCGGAACGGCACGCCCGACGCGAAGAACAGCGCCATGCCGAGGCCGATCAGCAATTCGACATGCACGACGATCGCGACGACGATCACGGTGTTGACCAGCGCCCGCCAGAAATAGGGATCGCCAGCACCTTCGCGTAATTCGCTAATCCGACGAATGTCGCCGCCTGGCCGAAGGAGGACTGGTTCAGGCTGAGCCAGAACACGTAGATCGCCGGCAGGAAGATGACGCAGCCGACCATGAGCTGAACAGGGCCGACGAGCGCGATGGCTGACAGTGGCGTGCGGGCGGTCATGGGTTGCCAACCCTTGCGATCAAACGCGCCGTCATCCCGGGCAAGCGAAGCGCAGACCCGGGATCCATCCTAGAACGCCGACGAGCCTTATGATGGATCCCGGATCGGCGCGGCTGCGCCGCTTGTCCGGGATGACGGCGGAGGTTGGAACAGCTGGTGGTGCTGGAATCCATAGCCCGCCTCACGCGATCCGGAAGCGCTTGAGCGCGTCGCGATCGATCGCGATCCCCAGCCCCGGACCCTGCGGCACGGCGAGCCTGCCATCCACCAGCTGAAAGCCCTCGCCCACTACCGGCTGCGTGAAGGCGTCGCGCAGCGGGTTCGCATAGACCATGCACTCGAAGGTGCGGAAGGTCTCGGCTGCCGCCGCGAGCTGCAGGCTGGCGGCGACGCAGATCGCGCCCGACCAGCCGACATGCGGGGCGTAAGCGGTGTTGAAGCTCGCAGCGAGTTCGGCGATGCGCCAGGTCTCGGTGATGCCGCCCCGAGCGCGTCACATCGGGCTGGATCAGCCCGATCGAGCGGTCCTGCAGCATGTTCAGCGCCTCGGAGGCGACATAGTCGCTCTCGCCCGCAGCGAGCCGGATCGGCAGATGCTGCGCCAGCCGCCGATAGCCATCGCGGTCATGCGGCAGGATCGGCTCCTCGAAGAAGCCGTAGCCGAGATCGCACAATGCCTTGCCGACGACCATCGCGTCATCGACGTCATAGGCCCAATTGGCATCGACATAGAGGGCGATGTCGTCGCCGGCGAGCTTGCGGATGAACTTCGCGCGCGCCACGGCGTCCTTCAGCGGGTGGCCGAGCTTTACCTTGATCTCGCGGAAGCCGGCCTGCAGCGCAGCGGTGACCTCGGCCTCGACCGTGGTGTCGTCGAGCCAGTTGATCGAGGAGGCATAGGCTGCGACGTCGGTTCTGCCGATGCCGCCGAGCAGCTTGTGGATCGGAACGCCTGCCGCCTTGCCGGCGATGTCCCAGAGCGCGATGTCGATCGCCGAGATCGCCTCGACGAGCTGGCCGCCGGGCCGGCCTGTGAGCGCGCCGCGCATCGCCTTCCAATGCGCGCGCCGGTCGGCCGGGTCCTTGCCGAGCAGCCGCGGCGTCAGCACCTCGTCGATCAGCCGCGCATAGCCGGCCGCGCCCCGCCGCGCCAGCGCCTCGCCGACGCCGACGAGTCCGTCGCTGGTCGTCACCTCCACGACGACGATCTCGATCGCCGGAAAGTCGCCTTGCGAGGTGCGCTGCGCCTTGGCGAGCGTAACCCGCAGCGGATGGGATTCGATTCTGGCGATGCAGCGGGCGGTCATGCGGTCTCGCGGCTCTGTGTCCGATTGAGTTCAACCTAACTGATAGGTTACTCAGTTGCAAACATGAGCGGTATCTGTCAATCATCTGGCTATGGAGACCGTGCTGAACCGCGCCGACGTGCTTGCCGATATCGACGCCGACCCGTTCGGCGGCACCGATGTCGTGCCGACGCGGCTGGGCGACGCCCTGATCGCCCGCATCACCGAGGCGATCCATGACGGCAGGCTGAAGCCGGGCGATGCACTGCCTTCGGAGGCGCGCATCGCCGCCTCCTTCGGCGTCAGCAAGCCGATCGCGCGCGAGGCCATCCGCCAGCTCGCTGCGATGGGGGTGGTCAACATCCAGCAGGGCAAGGTCACCCGGGTCCAGGCGCTCGACGCCGCTCCGCTCGACCGCTTTTTTCGCTTCGCCGTGCGCGGCCGCAAGACCGGCCTGACCGAGGCCGTCGAGCTGCGCCGCATCCTCGAGCCGCCGATTGCCGCCCATAGCGCGCAGCGGCGCTCCGACGCCGATGTCGAACGGCTCGATTTCATCCTCGCAAGAATGGAGGCGGCGCTCGGTGACGTGCCACGCTGGATCGAGGCCGATCTCGACTTTCACGAGGCGGTCGCGGCCTCCTCCGGCAATCGCCTGCTCGACTTCCAGATCAGGGGCTTGAGGCCGGTGATCCGCGAGGTCATGGAAATCTTCAATTCGCGCGAGGCGCGCACGCAGGCCGACTGGCGCCGGACCTATCAACGTCATGTCCTCGTCGTGGATGCCATCCGGGCAGGCGACGCGCAGGCGGCTACCCTCGCCATGAACAAGCATTTCGAAGCGGCAGAAGCCGCCATCGCGGAACTCGCGACATCCCGGGAGGATACTCATGACCAGAAGCACAGGGCTCGACCGTAGGCAGCTTATCGGCGGCATGGCAGGCGTCAGCCTCGCCGGATTCGGTGCTCCGGCCTTCGCACAGGCCGGGCCGCTCAACGTCTTCGCGCACCGCGTCATGCAGACGGTCTCGACCGGCGCGCAGGGCGGCGACATCACGAAGGACTGGGCCCAAAAGAACGGTACCACGATCCAGTGGACCACCTTCGACACCGGCCCGTTGCAGGAGCGCCTGTTCCGCGAGGCGAGCCTGTCGGAAAGCTCGGTCGATGTCGGCTTCCTGCTCAACACGCAGGCCATTCCGCGCGCCGCCAACCTGTTCGAGCCGCTCGACGATTATCTCAGGCGCGATCCGATCGAGGATGCCGCAGACATCTTTCCGGGGCTGACGGAGGGCATGAAGGTCGGCGGCAAGCAGCTCGCCGTGCCGTTCCGCCACGCCTCGTCGGGGCTGCACTACAATGAGGAGATCCTGGCCGAAAAGGGTTTCTCCAGGCCGCCGGCCTCGATCGAGGAAATGGTCGAGATCGCCAAGGCCTGCACCTATCGCCGGGCGGACGGCACCGCCACCGTCGGCCTGTGCATGCCGGGCGTGACCTATCCCAACGTGATCGACATCGCCCGCGCCTGGGACGGCGATTTCATCACGCCCGATTTCAAATGCGTCGCCGATCAGCCGCCGATGCTGAACGCGATCAAGCTGCTGCGCGCCCTGTTCGAGGCGGGTGCCTTCCCGCGCATCTTCGCGACGCTCTCACCCGAGGACGTCAATGTCTGGATGCAGACCGGCCGCGCCGCGATGAGCCTGCAGAGCATGGGCCGCAACCGGATCTACAACGATCCGCAGAAGTCGAAATTCCCCGGCAGGATCAAGACGTCGCGGCCGCCTCGAGCGCTGGCGGCGCCGCTGCCCCGATCGACTTCTGCGGATCGTTGTAGATCCGGTTGCGGCCCATGCTCTGCAGGCTCATCGCGGCGCGGCCGGTCTGCATCCAGACATTGACGTCCTCGGGTGAGAGCGTCGCGAAGATGCGCGGGAAGGCACCCGCCTCGAACAGGGCGCGCAGCAGCTTGATCGCGTTCAGCATCGGCGGCTGATCGGCGACGCATTTGAAATCGGGCGTGATGAAATCGCCGTCCCAGGCGCGGGCGATTGTCGATCACGTTGGGATAGGTCACGCCCGGCATGCACAGGCCGACGGTGGCGGTGCCGTCCGCCCGGCGATAGGTGCAGGCCTTGGCGATCTCGACCATTTCCTCGATCGAGGCCGGCGGCCTGGAGAAACCCTTTTCGGCCAGGATCTCCTCATTGTAGTGCAGCCCCGACGAGGCGTGGCGGAACGGCACGGCGAGCTGCTTGCCGCCGACCTTCATGCCCTCCGTCAGCCCCGGAAAGATGTCTGCGGCATCCTCGATCGGATCGCGCCTGAGATAATCGTCGAGCGGCTCGAACAGGTTGGCGGCGCGCGGAATGGCCTGCGTGTTGAGCAGGAAGCCGACATCGACCGAGCTTTCCGACAGGCTCGCCTCGCGGAACAGGCGCTCCTGCAACGGGCCGGTGTCGAAGGTGGTCCACTGGATCGTGGTACCGTTCTTTTGGGCCCAGTCCTTCGTGATGTCGCCGCCCTGCGCGCCGGTCGAGACCGTCTGCATGACGCGGTGCGCGAAGACGTTGAGCGGCCCGGCCTGTGCGAAGGCCGGAGCACCGAATCCGGCGAGGCTGACGCCTGCCATGCCGCCGATAAGCTGCCTACGGTCGAGCCCTGTGCTTCTGGTCATGAGTATCCTCCCGGGATGTCGCGAGTTCCGCGATGGCGGCTTCTGCCGCTTCGAATGCTTGTTCATGGCGAGGGTAGCCGCCTGCGCGTCGCCTGCCCGGATGGCATCCACGACGAGGACATGACGTTGATAGGTCCGGCGCCAGTCGGCCTGCGTGCGCGCCTCGCGCGAATTGAAGATTTCCATGACCTCGCGGATCACCGGCCTCAAGCCCCTGATCTGGAAGTCGAGCAGGCGATTGCCGGAGGAGGCCGCGACCGCCTCGTGAAAGTCGAGATCGGCCTCGATCCAGCGTGGCACGTCACCGAGCGCCGCCTCCATTCTTGCGAGGATGAAATCGAGCCGTTCGACATCGGCGTCGGAGCGCCGCTGCGCGCTATGGGCGGCAATCGGCGGCTCGAGGATGCGGCGCAGCTCGACGGCCTCGGTCAGGCCGGTCTTGCGGCCGCGCACGGCGAAGCGAAAAAAGCGGTCGAGCGGAGCGGCGTCGAGCGCCTGGACCCGGGTGACCTTGCCCTGCTGGATGTTGACCACCCCCATCGCAGCGAGCTGGCGGATGGCCTCGCGCGCGATCGGCTTGCTGACGCCGAAGGAGGCGGCGATGCGCGCCTCCGAAGGCAGTGCATCGCCCGGCTTCAGCCTGCCGTCATGGATCGCCTCGGTGATGCGGGCGATCAGGGCGTCGCCCAGCCGCGTCGGCACGACATCGGTGCCGCCGAACGGGTCGGCGTCGATATCGGCAAGCACGTCGGCGCGGTTCAGCACGGTCTCCATAGCCAGATGATTGACAGATACCGCTCATGTTTGCAACTGAGTAACCTATCAGTTAGGTTGAACTCAATCGGACACAGAGCCGCGAGACCGCATGACCGCCCGCTGCATCGCCAGAATCGAATCCCATCCGCTGCGGGTTACGCTCGCCAAGGCGCAGCGCACCTCGCAAGGCGACTTTCCGGCGATCGAGATCGTCGTCGTGGAGGTGACGACCAGCGACGGACTCGTCGGCGTCGGCGAGGCGCTGGCGCGGCGGGGCGCGGCCGGCTATGCGCGGCTGATCGACGAGGTGCTGACGCCGCGGCTGCTCGGCAAGGACCCGGCCGACCGGCGCGCGCATTGGAAGGCGATGCGCGGCGCGCTCACAGGCCGGCCCGGCGGCCAGCTCGTCGAGGCGATCTCGGCGATCGACATCGCGCTCTGGGACATCGCCGGCAAGGCGGCAGGCGTTCCGATCCACAAGCTGCTCGGCGGCATCGGCAGAACCGACGTCGCAGCCTATGCCTCCTCGATCAACTGGCTCGACGACACCACGGTCGAGGCCGAGGTCACCGCTGCGCTGCAGGCCGGCTTCCGCGAGATCAAGGTAAAGCTCGGCCACCCGCTGAAGGACGCCGTGGCGCGCGCGAAGTTCATCCGCAAGCTCGCCGGCGACGACATCGCCCTCTATGTCGATGCCAATTGGGCCTATGACGTCGATGACGCGATGGTCGTCGGCAAGGCATTGTGCGATCTCGGCTACGGCTTCTTCGAGGAGCCGATCCTGCCGCATGACCGCGATGGCTATCGGCGGCTGGCGCAGCATCTGCCGATCCGGCTCGCTGCGGGCGAGAGCGACTATGTCGCCTCCGAGGCGCTGAACATGCTGCAGGACCGCTCGATCGGGCTGATCCAGCCCGATGTGACGCGCTCGGGCGGCATCACCGAGACCTGGCGCATCGCCGAACTCGCTGCGAGCTTCAACACCGCTTACGCCCCGCATGTCGGCTGGTCGGGCGCGATCTGCGTCGCCGCCAGCCTGCAGCTCGCGGCGGCAGCCGAGACCTTCCGCACCTTCGAGTGCATGGTCTATGCGAACCCGCTGCGCGACGCCTTCACGCAGCCGGTAGTGGGCGAGGGCTTTCAGCTGGTGGATGGCAGGCTCGCCGTGCCGCAGGGTCCGGGGCTGGGGATCGCGATCGATCGCGACGCGCTCAAGCGCTTCCGGATCGCGTGAGGCGGGCTATGGATTCCAGCACCACCAGCTGTTCCAACCTCCGCCGTCATCCCGGACAAGCGGCGCAGCCGCGCCGATCCGGGATCCATCATAAGGCTCGTCGGCGTTCTAGGATGGATCCCGGGTCTGCGCTTCGCTTGCCCGGGATGACGGCGCGTTTGATCGCAAGGGTTGGCAACCCATGACCGCCCGCACGCCACTGTCAGCCATCGCGCTCGTCGGCCCTGTTCAGCTCATGGTCGGCTGCGTCATCTTCCTGCCGGCGATCTACGTGTTCTGGCTCAGCCTGAACCAGTCCTCCTTCGGCCAGGCGGCGACATTCGTCGGATTAGCGAATTACGCGAAGGTGCTGGGCGATCCCTATTTCTGGCGGGCGCTGGTCAACACCGTGATCGTCGTCGCGATCGTCGTGCATGTCGAATTGCTGATCGGCCTCGGCATGGCGCTGTTCTTCGCGTCGGGCGTGCCGTTCCGGCCGATCCTGCTCGCCATCGTGCTCGCCCCCTATGCGGTCAGCGAAGTCTCGGCGGTGGTGATGTGGCGCTATCTGTTCGAGCCCGAAGTCGGGATGATGAGCCAGATGCTCGGCTTTTTCGGGCTGCCGCCGATCGAATGGGCGGTGAACCCCAATCACGGCCTCGCCATGGTCAGCCTGCTCTCGATCTGGCTGCATCTGCCCTTCAGCTTCATCATCATCTAC